>NZ_BAABCP010000004.1 GCF_039539005.1 Microbacterium soli | reverse complement strand
GGGACTGTCTTATTTTCGGTGTTTCTGGGTCGGCCTGACCGAGAGGAATAGGCCGTGATGGACACGACCGAGATGATCGATCCTGTGACGGGAGAGATCATCGATGAGCAGCAGCTCGCGGAGCAGCTGCTGAAGCAAGCGAAGGAACAGGGTGTCGACCTCGTCGGCCCCGACGGGTTGTTGAACGGACTCACCAAGCGGGTCCTGGAGACAGCGCTCGAGGCGGAGATGACCGAGCACCTCGGTCACGAGAAGCATCAGCAGGCTGAGAGTGGCAACATCCGCAACGGCAGCCGCTCGAAGACCGTGCTGACCGAGGTTGGTCCCGTCGAGATCGACGTGCCGCGGGACCGGGCGGGGTCGTTCGAGCCGAAGATCGTCAAGAAACGGCAGCGACGGCTCACCGGGGTCGATGAGATCGTGCTCTCGCTCACCGCGCGTGGGTTGACGACCGGAGAGGTGGCCGCGCACTTCGACGACGTCTATGGCGCGTCCGTGTCCAAGGACACGATCAGCCGGATCACCGACAGGGTCATCGAGGAGATGACCGAATGGCAGAACCGACCATTGGATCGCGTCTATCCAGTCGTGTTCATCGACGCCCTGGTGGTGAAAGTCCGCGACGGCCAAGTGCGGAACAAGCCGTTCTATATCGCGGTGGGTGTCACGGTGAACGGGGAGAGGGACATCCTCGGGATCTGGGCCGGCGACGGCGGTGAGGGAGCGAAGTTCTGGCTTGGTGTCCTCACCGAGATCAAGAACCGTGGCGCCGAGGACATCTGCATCGTCGTCTGCGACGGGCTCAAAGGGCTGCCGGAGTCGATCAACACCGCGTGGCCGCTGGCGACGGTGCAGACCTGCATCATTCATCTGATCCGGAACACGTTCCGGTTCGCCTCACGCCACTACTGGGAAGAGATGGGCAAGGACCTCCGGCCGGTCTATACGGCTCCGACTGAAGCGGCCGCTCGTGAGCGGTTCGAGGAGTTCGACGCGAAGTGGGGTGGGCAGTATCCAGCGATCTCGAAGCTCTGGCAGAACGCCTGGTCCGAGTTCGTGCCGTTCCTTGACTGGGACGTCGAGATCCGCCGGATCATCTGCTCGACGAACGCGATCGAGTCCCTCAACGCGCGCTACCGCCGCGCGGTCAGAGCCCGTGGACACTTCCCCAACGATGCTGCAGCGCTGAAGTGTCTCTATCTCGTGACCCGCTCGCTTGACCCGACGGGTCGGGGCAGGGCACGCTGGGCGACGAGGTGGAAGCCAGCGCTGAACGCGTTCGCGATCGCCTTCGAAGGCCGAATCAACTAATGACCGCCGGCCCAGAAACACCGTTCATCGGACACACCCG
>NZ_BAABCP010000003.1 GCF_039539005.1 Microbacterium soli | reverse complement strand
CCTCGACCTGTTCCGCGATCGTGGCGTGCAGCCCTTCGGCCTCGGCGCGACGCTCCTCGGGGCTCTTGGTGGTCTTGATCTTGCGGGCCATCTCACTACCTCCGGTGACGGTATTAGTACTATTAGGGTCTTGATCCTGACCCCCTTCACGTTTTCTTGCCGTGAAGGCGACTTGTCGCCGCTAGGGAGAGCCGGATGGAGCACAAGCGACCGTGGAATACCGGACTGAGCGGAGCGAGGGAGGATATGCCGCGAAAGCGCTTGTGCGGAGGCCGGCCGACCGTATGCTGCCGAAGGCTTCACGGCTAGAAAACGAGCGCCGCAGGCGTGAGGAGCTGTCGGCCGCGCAGCGGCCGTCGGGCACGGCCCGCAGGGCCGCGGGGGAGCGCGAGGGCGCAGCTCTCGTCGGTCGGCTGCTGGCCGGCCTCGATCCGTCCCCACTGTGTGCAGGCCAGCCCGGCGATAGCTGGGCTGTGCACATTGGGGGCGGTCGTTCGGCGTCAACGCCGGCTCAGGCGATCGCTTCGACCAGCTCGGGCACTTCGCCGTCGCTGCGCCCGTCCGGTTGTGCTGGGGCGTAGGACTCGACGGCGATCAGGCGGGCTCCGAGAATGTCGGTGATGATGCGCTCGGCGTCGCTGGGCGGCTCGACAGCGACGACGGCGGGTGCGGGGGAGCGGCGGGGCGCGATCGCGCGGCCGCCGCGCTCCTGCTCGACCTCGGCGCGAGCTGCACGGTAGTCGGCTCGGCCGTCGGCTCGACGTGGGTGCGCACCGTAGGCGCTCGTGCCGAACTCGGGTAGCAACGTGAGCTGGCCTCGGCCGGGTCGGCGGCCGGCACCGGGTCGCCGTGGTGCTTGCATCCATGTCTGTTCGGCCTGCCACCACGCCCACAGCTCGCGCTCGACGGCGTAGGCGGCGGCTCGACGCTGTAGCCGGCCGTCGACGCCGAGGCTTTCAGCGGCGGCTCGGCGTCGATCCTGGCTCGGCCGAGCCCAACGGGTGCCACGCTGCAAGAGCAGACCCGCCGACACGAGCCGGTCGAGGGAGCGCAGCGTGCGGGCGGGGTCTGATCCAGTGGCGCGGGCTAGCTCGTCGACGTCCTGAGCATCCTCGGTGGTTCTCGCGTAGAGGTTCCCTGCGTGCAGTCCGATGCCGGGGGAGAGGGTGAACACGTCGTGCGCAGCGTCCAAGGTTCGCGCGGTCAGGATCGTAATGAGCGTGGTGCGTTCGGCGGCCCCGGCCCCTCCGGGGCGCGGGTCCGCTTGTGACCGACTTGTACTCGGTTCCCTGTGGAGAACGCCCTGTGGGTCGATCGTCCAGCGGGCTCCGTGCGGGCCATCGGCCGCGCCGGCTTGGGCGATCCACCCGTCAGCGGCGAGCCGGAGGAGGGCCGTGCGCGCGGTTTCGCGGCCGATCCCGGCTAGTAGGGCCAGGCGGCGGGTATCGGCCTCCACAGGGCCGCTGAGGGCTTGTAGGGCGAGGAGGCAGAGAACGTCGAGCACCCGGCGGTCGGCTGGGCCGCCTCCGCGCGTCCAGCGGCCTACGCTGGCGTCGGCGCGGGTCTGCACGTCGCGCACGTGAGCGGCGATCGCGTCGGCGCGGGCATCGAACGTGGGATCGTCCCCAATCTGGCGGTCGCTGGTGGCGACGTAGCGCACGGCCTTGCGCCACTGGCGGCGCAGCACCGCGGCGGCGCTGTTGGGGCCGCTGATGGGCCGTGTGCGGCGTCCTGAGCGATCGCGCGAGCTGCGCACGTGTTCGAGACCGGGTGAGGTCTCAACGAGAGCTGCGATGTCGGCGTGCCGCCACCTGGCGGCCGCGGCTCCGATCAGGACGCGCCAGAGCACGGCCGAGGCGTCGCCGCTGGCAGCGTCCTCGCGCAGCGCGGCCGCGCTCGATGCCGGCAGCTCGCGGCGGCGGCCGGGCAGGTACAGGTGACCGTGCTCGTCGAGAGGCAGCGGCGTGTGCGGGTCGGCAGCTACGGCGGGCTCGTCGAGGTCGACGAGCTGCGCCAGGCGCTCGACGAGCTGACGCACCTGAGCGGCGGTCGTCGTGGGGTTCGTGAGCGCGTCCAGCGTGCCGGTGAGCACCGTGGAGGCACCGCCGGCACGGTGCGGTGCTCCTGGCGGCCGCACGCAACCCGTAGCGGGGTTCGTGAGCTGCGAGAGGTCAAGCGAGGGGCACAAGTGGCGCGTCAGGCGCGCCAGGGTGGCGATCGTCTCGGCGTCGACGCTCTCGGCCAGCGCCGCCCATACGTGGCGGCCGCCGGACGGCCCGGACTGGCACACGACGTGCTCGATGCCGGCATCCGTGAGGACGCCGGCGATCGTTGCGGCGTCGCGCTCCGCCGCGGCGTTCGCTCCCTCGGCCTTCGCGTCGAGGTCGAACGCCAGCAGCCGGAACCGGGCATCGGTGCCGGCGAGGTAGACCGCCCACGGCCGGGCGGGCTCCGTCCCATCGACGCGCGCGCGGCCGGTGTAGAGGTTCATCACGTCGCCACGGTCGTCGACGGTAGCGACGCGCACGCTCGGGCGCGGGCTCAACGCGCGCGTGAACGCCCACGGAGAAACGCCGCGGGGAGTATCCGTTACGGAAACGGGTGATCCTGCTATGATGAACTCACCTCCTGGTGACCCTGGTAGGTACAGCGAAGCTCCTGGCGCCAACCAGGTTCTTCACCCCGGCCAATCTGACTAGCTGCCAACTTCGACAGATCAGGCCCTTAGCTTCCGAAATCCCCGCCCCGCCAAGGGCGGGGATTTCCTCGTTCTATGCGGCTCTCGTGGCGGCCTCCTCGGGCAAGTCAAGTTGGTTCGCCCGATCGCGTGCCGGCGGGTCGACGAGGGGCATGCCACCGAAGTCCTCAACGAGCTTCGTGATGAGCGCTTCGAGGTAGTAAGACATCGTGACGCCGGAGGCTTCTGCCGCCTGTCGTACATCAGCTCGTGCCCTCGGTGAAACACGGCCTTGTAGCAAGACCGTGGGCGCATCGTTCGCGCGGCGCGCGCGTCGGCCGTAGTCACTCATGGCGTTATCCTCGCAGGGATTATGCATACAGGCGCGGACGAAGTTCGGCGTGTCGTCGTGAATCATTCGACAACACTGATGTTCAGCCTGACGCCGCCGACGAGCAGGATCGTGCCGGGCTGGATGACGGCCGCTGTTCATAGCCCGCGAGCGACGGCTGCGCCCGCAGCGAGCCACGCTCGCTGCGTCGATGGCCGCAGCGCCTCATAGGAGAGCATGTCGGCCCCGAGCGCGGGGTCGTAGGGGATCGTAACGACTTCACGGGCGAGCGGCCCGAACCCGTCGCGGAGTGCTTGCACGTCGCGGTCGGGTAGGTCGTGCTTGTGCTTGCTCACCACGACGACGGCCTGCGCGGCGAGCTGCGCAAACCGACCGCCCCGCTCCGCCAGTCCTTCAAGGAGGAGCGCGGCTGACTCGGCCGCCTTGGCCTCTCCGATCGTTGGCACGACGAGCTGCGAGGACAGCTCGACGGCGCGCAACCACATGGGGTCGGTCTCGTCATTGCCGCTGTCAATCAGGATCATGCGGTAGAACTTCGCGGCGACGTCGTGGATCGCGTTCACGGTCTCGTCGTCGAAGCGCTGCTGAGTGGCGAGCACTTCGGGCTTGCTGCGCAGCACGTCGAATCGGTCGCCGGTCTGGTGGTGGACGTACCGAGCGAGGTCGGACGCCTGAGCGGCCGGGCCGAGAAAGGTCGGCACCTGGGGCAGGAGGTCGAGGATGCTCGCATCATGCGGCCCCTGCTCGGTCGACCAACCGAGAGTGCCCCTCGTCTGGTTGTTATCCCATGCCAGGACGCCGGCACCGCCGTAACGGGCGAAGATCGCGGCGAGGTTGATCGTGGTCATGGTCTTGCCGACGCCGCCCTTACCGTTCACGATGGCGATCGTGCGGGGGCCAGGCCAATGCTGCGAGACGGAGCGCACGTCGGCGCGCTCTGCGCGCTCGGCCTCGCTGGGGGCGAGGCGGACGCCGGCACGGGCGGCGATGCCGCGCCAGCCTTTCGTCGCGGGCTTCTCAATCTGCTGCTGCTTCAAGAACGACTGCCGCACCTCGCGCCGGGTGCGCGGCTCGACCGAGGTCGCCGGCGTCTGGGCGTGCGCTGTGCGCACCCACGGGTCGGCGCTCGGCGGCTCGACAAGGGTGCGGGGCCCGGTCGCCACGGTCACGATCTCCTCAGCGTCGGCGTCGGGTGCGGGCACTTGGTCGATGACCTCCTGCTCGGGCTCCGTCGGCGCGGCCTGCGCCTGTGTCGGCGGGGCGGTGTCCTCCTCTACGGTGCCGTCGGGGTGGACGATGAGCGGCCACTGTCCATCGGGGCCGGTCGTCATAAGACGTACAGGACGTGCCACCTTATCGGCAGTCTCGGTAACAACGGCGATGATCGCAGCGCGGGCCTCGCTGATATCGCTGGTGTCGATCGCATGCGAGGTTCCGTTGATGACGACCTCTCCCGAACCGTCGGCGCGAGTGATGGCCTCGATACGTGGCCACGTCGGCACGGTGTCTGTGATGCTCATGCTGTCTCCTTGCTGTGTCACTATCCGAGGGTGATGCCAACCTCGGCCATGAACTTCTCGGCGTCGACGGCTTCGCCGTTGACGTGGGTCTCAAAGTGGAGGTGGCAGCCGTGAGACTGGCCGCTATTGCCGACTTTGCCGATCTGCTGGCCGCCGGTCACCTTGTCGCCGGGCTTGACGAGAATGCCCGAGTCGAACATATGAAGGTAGACCGTCTCGACGCCGCCGCCGTGGTCGATGATGATGGTGCCGTTCGAGCCGTAGCGGGTGCCGAAGCCCGTCGCGGTGACGGTGCCGCTCTGCGCGGCCCAAATGGGCTCGTCACAGCCGGGCGCGAGGTCGGTGCCTCGGTGGAAGCTGCTGGAAGGCCCTTCGGGCGTCATGACGGGCTCGCGCGGCCCGAAGCGGCTCGTGATCGGGCCTTGCGCCGGGGCGGCCCAGCCGTCCTTGTTCACCTCGCCAGGAACAAGGCCGCAACTCCCGCCGCCATTGAGGCCGGTGGTCACGCCCGACAGTCCCTCGACGACCTCCACAGCCGCATCCCAGAACTTCGTGTAGTGGTACGGGTCATCGTTGCCCTGGGTGCGGTGAGCGACGATCGTCGGCGCTAGCGTCTGGCGTTCGGCTTCGGGGACGGCGCGCGTCATCGCCTCGAAGAACTTCTTGGAGGCGATGTACGGATCGAGGCGTTCCTCCCTCGTACCCCACCACTCCTGCTGCTGGAACAGGCCGATGCTGGTCGTACGGCTACCGTCGGGATTGGTCACCCCGCCGGTCTCCCAGTCGCCGTAGTCGATGTTGCGCAGGGAAGATTCACCCATCGCGGTCATGACACCGATGGTCTGATCTCTCGCGGTGAGGCCGAGGTCTTTGCCCGCCTGGATAACGTGGGCGGCGTTGACGAGCTGCTCGTGCCCGTATCCGGCGATAGTCGTATCGGGCACCGAGGCCGGGTCGATCGAGACCGATCCCGACATAGGAGCACAGTTGTCATCCGCGCCGAGCAACATGATGCTGAACACGACACCAATCACCAACAGGGGGACGATGGCGATGGCGAGTGCTCCGCTCGGCTTCTGCGCAGACATGGTCAGTGCGTTCCCTCCGGCGGTGTGAAGCGCTCAACGAGCCACGGCGAGGCTCCGTCGACGCGCGAGAGAATGACCGTGTACACGCCAGCGTCGGTAGGCACCTCGACGCCCGCAATGTAGGCGCTGGTCTCGTCGACGAGCTGCGCCGGGCCGGTCACCTTACGGGCGGGAATGTTCACGGGGTCGACGTACGCATAGTCCTCAGCGGCCTGCTGCGTCAGCAGCGGCTCGACGGCCTTCCACCACGTGTCGTAGTCGAGTTCGGGGTGCGCGAACGCGCTCATGGCCTTCGTGGCCAGCTCGACAGCGGCCGCGCGCGCGGCATCGTCCCACGAGGGGAGGACGTTCGGCGTGATCTTCTCCCCGGTTTCGGTGTCGATTGCATCCGTCGGGGCCGGTGTGAGCTTGTCGAGGTCTGGCATCGTCGGCCCGGTAGCGCTCGGCGTAGGTGCCGGGGTCGACGGGTCAGGCTCGGCCGAGCCTGTGCACCCTGCAAGGGCGATCGCCACGGCGATCGCCGTCGTGACTGTTGCCAGACCTCGCGCCCTCATCGCTCCTCGCCTCCTTCGTCGTGCGGGATGACCCGACGTGCGTTCGCACCGGCCTCTAGCGCCTCTTTCAGCTCATCTCGGAGGATGAACCACGTCGAGCCGATCTTGTAGCCGGGGATCACCCCGTCTTTGAGCCACTTGTAGATGCCCGGCTTGGTGACGTTCAACATCTCGGCCACCTCGGGAACGGTCAGCGTCTCCTTGCGCCCCTGAAAGAGCGCATCGAGCCCCGAGGTCACGGGATGCACCGGGAGACGTGTACGCATACCGCCAGTGTAGACGATATGGCGGGCTGTGGGAAGCTGTACATGTCCAAATATGTCTGCCGCATTCTATTGCTCCTTGTAGAGTGGAAGGGTAGTCTGGTCGGGTAGGCGACTACATCAACGATATCGAGGGACATGGCGATGACAGAGGGAAGCAATCCGTGGGTCTCACGCCCACAGACCCCTACAGAGGTGCCGAGCGTTGCGCAGCAATCCGTCGGGGTGGCTCCGCCGCGTGGGCCGGTCGCACCCCAGCGAGGCGTACCTGCACCCGATCATGTCGACCAGCTACCGGCGTACGACCGGCCGCCGGCTACTCTCTGGTGGGTTGGCGTGCATGGCGGCTCCGGTGAATCGTCACTGTCCGCTCTCGTCCCTGAGTGGCGGGCGGCCGATCATGCATGGCCGCGCGTGCAGGCGCAGGCTCCCGCAAAGGTCGTTCTCACGGCACGGTCGAACGTGCGAGGCCTCCGCGCCGCGCAGGCCGCCGCTACACAGTGGGCTGCGGGCCTGGTGCCGTTCGTCGAGGTCGTGGGACTGGTCATCGTTGCTGATGCACCGGGTCGCCTTCCGCGGCCGCTGCGCGATCTTGCGCAGGTTGTGGCCGGTGGCTTCCCGAGGACGTGGAACGTCCCGTGGATCGAATCGTGGCGTCTAGGTGAGGCGATCGCCCTACCTGACGCTCCGCGCGAGGTGCGTCGACTCGTCGACGAGCTGAGCACTCTCCTCCGACCCGGTGCCGCCGGCACCACTCAGTGAAAGGAAGTCCGATGACGGTTCTGGATACCCTCATCACGGCGGCGACTCACCTCGCCGCCATCGTCCCTGCCGACATCCCCAACCCCGACCCGGTGCAGCCGCCCGGTACTGAGGGGGTGACCACGATCATGTCGTGGCTCAAGTGGATCGGCTACGCCGTCGTCGGCGGTGCGATCATCGTCGGCGGAATCCTGATCGCGGTGAGCTTCCGCCGCGGTGAGGGCCACGACTCTCTACCCAAGGTTCTCTGGCCTATGGCCGGCGCGATCGTCATCGGCGCGGGTGCTGCCTGGATCGGCACCATCGCAGGCGGCTGAGGAGGCTCGGCATGGCTGACGAGGAGAACGAGCAGAGCCCGTGGACACGGCCAGGCTTCATCGCCGCGGCCGTGGTCATCGCGCTTATCGTCGTCGTGGGAGTGATCGTCACGGTTCTCAACTTGAACCGTGACGGCTCCGATCCCGCGCCGACGTCGACGAGCCAGCCCACTGACGCCGCCCCGTCCCCTGAACCGACAGGAGACGAGGGCGGCGCAAGCGTGTGCGGCCTCGATGGTGTCGAGCTGTCCGGCCGGCTCTCGACCGCCCCGGCGGCCGAGTGGGCCTATCAGGACACGGTGGCCTACCCGACCTCATCCGAGTTCGGGCCGGGCCAAGCCTCGCCCGAGGGCGTGCGGTACTGCTTCCAGCACTCGCCCGAGGGAGCCCTGTTCGCAGCAACGAACGCCGTGGCGCAGGGTAGCGATCCCACGATCGCACCGGCCTGGATCGAGTACTTCCTGGCCGAGTCCGCGCCAAATCGCAGTCAGCTCGTGACCGATGTCGGTTCCGGCGCGACCTCGGACACGCGGCTTAGCGTTGCCGGTTTCCGACTGCTGGCATACGACGGGGCTGCTGCGCGAGTCGAGATTGCCGTCCGTGGCGCAGCTTCGGGGCAAGCCGTGTACGGCTCGGTGATCTACAACCTCGTGTGGGAGAACGGCGACTGGAAGCTCCTACCGAAGGACAGCAGCAACCCGTTGCAGACGACTCAGCTCCCTGACCTCTCGGGCTACATCACCTGGGGGGAGTGATCGTTATGGCTGATGACTGCGCGTGGTGGGATATTGGGTGCAACGCGGGCAACTGGCTTGAGTCCGCTGTCGGTGATGCGATCGAGAACATGGCGAACGCCGTCATGGAGGCGTACGGCAAGGCGATCGCTTCGCTCGGCACGATGTGGGTCAACATCGGCACACCGAACCTGACGGGTGGCGGCGGATCGTCACCGATCAGCGCGGGCGACGCGCCCGCGTACTCGGGGAACGTGACGACGATGCTCAGCTACGTTCAGTGGATTGGCCTCGCTATCGCGGGATTGTCGATCATCATCCTCGGGATGCTGATCGCCTCGAAGCTCCGGCAGGGCGAGGGCATCGCCGCGGTCGGCCGTATTGGCGTGATCCTGGGCGGCGTCATCCTCATTGGCGGCGCTGGTGGACTCGCAGCGGGGCTCATGCCGACCGGGCCTTCGGGCGCGGCCGGTACGGTGCTGTTCCTACAGTCCGCGGTCTGGTGGCTCGTCGGCGGTCTCGTAGTCCTGTCGGTCATCATCGGCGGCGTCAAGATGGCTTGGGAACAGCGCGCCGAGCCGGGCCGCCAAACGATCAAGAGCCTGCTGACGCTCATCGTGGTATCAGCGATGGGCGTCACGGTCACGGGCTTGCTCGTAACGGCGGCCGACTCCTTCTCAGTGTGGGTCATCAACGGCTCGCTAGAGTGCGACGTCGAGGGCGATGGGGCGTGCTTCGGCAGCAACATGCTGACGCTCATCGCTCTCACATCGAACCCCGCCACAACTGGCGGGCTCGGCCCGTTGCTCATCATCATCCTGGGGCTGATCGCGATCCTCGCGGCAGCGTTCCAGATCGTGCTCATGGTCGCCCGCGGCGGAATGCTCGTGATCCTCGCGGGCATCCTGCCGCTTTCGGCATCGTTCACAAACACAGAGATGGGCGCGAGCTGGTTCAAGAAGAACATCGGGTGGCTGCTCGCATTCATCCTCTACAAGCCGGCGGCCGCGATCGTCTACGCCGCAGCGTTCCACTTGCTCGGCACTGACGTGTTCTCCGACGACGGCACCGGGCTTATCTCGATCCTCACGGGGCTGATGCTGATGATTATCGCCCTGTTCGCTCTGCCGGCTCTAATGCGGTTTGTGACGCCGCTGGTCGGCTCGATGGCTGGCGGTGCCGGCGGTGCTCTTGGCATCGCAGCGCTGGCATCGCTGCCGACGGGTGCTGCTGCGCTGGGCCGCCTGGGAACCGGCAGCGGTTCCGGGTCGGACGGCGCTTCGGGCAGTACCGGGTCGACGGGCTCGCCCGGCTCGTCGGGTTCCCCGTCGGGCAGCTCGTCCGGCAGCAGCGGCAGTCCTGCACCGGCCTCGTCAGGTAGCGGCGCATCCAGCTCGGGTGCCGCGGCCTCGACAGGCTCCGGTGCGGCCGCATCTGCTGGTGGTGGCGCAGCCGCAGGAGGTGGCGCAGCCGCAGGCGGTGGAGCCGCTGCGGGAGGCGCGGCGTCCGGGGCCAGCGCGGGCGCTGCTGGCGGCCCGATCGGCATGGCCGCGGGTGCCGCGGTAGGCATCGCGGCAGATGGCGCGAAGAAGGGCGCACAGGCCGTTCAGAGCGTCGGTGAGCAATCTACGGAAGGAGGCCCCAGTGGTGGCCGTTGACCCAACACAGGACGCCCCTCGCACCTACGGCAACTGGCGGCGGCCGACGTCGCCGGGCCTGCTCGGTCTGGGGACGCTCGGAACACTGCTGCTGTTCGTGGCGCTGTTCATCATCCTTATCTCGCTCATGTCCGGTGGGCTGCTCGCGGCGTTCATCGCCGCGGTGGTCTCGGCCGGGGTGATCCTGCTGCTGATCGTGAAGAATGCGGACGGTCGCAGCGTACTCTCGCGGGCATCCAATCGGATCGGGTGGATGTCGGCACGTTCCCGCGGCTCGCATCTGTACCGTTCGGGGCCGCTGGGTCGCACTGAGTGGGGCACGTATCAGCTCCCCGGTGTTGCCGCGGCGACCCGCCTCAGCGAGCACACGGACTCCTATGGGCGTCCGTTCGCGCTTGTCTACACGCCGATCAGCAAGACGTACGCCGTGGTGATCGGCACCGAGCCCGACGGGGCATCGCTCGTCGACCCGCTACAGGTCGACACGTGGGTAGCCGATTGGGGTCACTGGCTGGCGAACCTCTCGGACGAGCCGGGCATCGAGGCCGCCTCGGTCACGATTGAGACCGCGCCCGAGTCGGGCACGCGGCTGCGTCGTGAGGTCGAGCTGAACCTCGACCCCGACGCGCCCGCGTTCGCGCAGGACATGCTGCGCGAGGTCGTCGAGACCTACCCGGCCGGGTCGTCGACGGTCAAGGCGTTCGTGTCGCTGACGTTCTCCGCTGTCCCTCGCAAGGGTGCACCACCTCGCAAGCCTGACGAGATGGCGCGCGAGCTCGCGGCGCGTCTGCCCGGCCTGACGGGCAACTTGCAGGCGACCGGGGCGGGTGCAGCGCACCCGCTGTCGGCGCAAGAGCTATGCGAGACGATCCGGGTCGCCTACGACCCAGCGGCCGCGGTGCTCATCGAAGAGGCACACGCTCAGGGTGAGGTGCCCGAGCTGAGCTGGCCGGACGTCGGCCCGACGGCGCATCAGGCGTCGTGGTCGGACTACCGGCACGACTCCGCGACGTCGGTCACCTGGGCGATGACGCAAGCGCCGCGCGGTACGGTGCAGTCGGGCGTGCTGGCACGCCTCCTCGCCCCGCACCGTGACATCGCGCGCAAGCGGGTGACGCTGCTCTACAAGCCGATCGACCCGGCGCGAGCTGCTGGGCTCGTCGAGGCTGATCTGACAGCGGCGCAGTTCCGTGCGACGGCGACCCGTAAACCGCAGGCGCGCGACACCCTGGCGGTGCGTGCCGCGGCATCGACGGCGGCCGAGGAGGCTGCCGGCGCGGGCCTGGTGAACTTCGGGCTGCTGGTGACGGCCACGGTCGTTGACCCGGCTGCTGCCGCTGAGGCGGCCGCGGCGATCGACAACCTCTCGGCGTCGGCTCGCTTGCGTGTGCGGCCGGTGTACGGCTCGCAGGATTCGGCGTTTGCGATGGCGTTGCCGCTGGGCCTGGTGCCGAGCAAGCATGTCGCGGTGCCGGCAGAGATTCGGGATCGGTTGTGATGATGATGGCGACCAAACAGAAGGCTCGCAAGAGCAAGAAGGCGACTCCCGTCGAGACGTCGGCCGAGCTGCGCCCCGTTCGGCCGACCGGCCGCGGCTGGCTCGGCCGCGGTCGCGGTGCTGCCGCCTACGTGCAGGCTCCCGTCGAGTACCGCGGCACGAGCGTTCAGGTGTGCGGCCTGTGGCCGTTCTCCGTCGGCACGGGCGCGCCCCTGGTGGGCGTGCCGCTCGGCCGGCACCTGTTCACGGGTGCGACCGTGTGCGCCGACCCTATCTCGTGGTTCCAGCGTGCCAAGCTCATCAGCAACCCGAGCGTGTTCGTGCTCGGGCTGCCGGCGCTCGGGAAGTCGACGACGATCCGCCGTATGGCGGCCGGGCTCGCCGGCTTCGGGTCGATCCCGTTCATCCTCGGGGACTTGAAGCCCGACTACCTCGACCTGATCGAAGCCCTCGGCGGTCAGGTGATCCGTCTGGGCCGCGGCCGCGGGCACCTGAACGTGCTCGACCCTGGCGAGTCGGCGGAGGCCGCAGCGCAGCTCCGGGCCGCCGGGTTCGTGAAAGAGGCCGAGGAGATTGAAGCCGACGCCCACGGGCGCAGGCTCACGATCGTCTCGGCTCTGCTGACGATCCTGCGTAAGCAGCCGCCGTCCGATGTCGAGGAGTCGATCGTCGACCAAGCGCTGCGCGTTCTCGACCGCAAGCTCGACCGTGTGCCGCTCCTGGCTGACCTCTTGCAGGTCGTGCAGGAGGGGCCGACCGAGCTGCGCGAGGTCGCGGTCGACCGTGGCGACTTCGACGAGTATCAGCGCACGACGCGCGGGCTGGAAGCCTCGCTTATCAGCCTCGCGCGCGGCGGCCGCCTCGGGGAGACGTTCGCGCAGCCGACCTCGAACCCGATGATGCGCGATCGCCCCGTGGTGTACGACGTCTCAGGGCTCAAAGAGACCGACGTCGATCTGCGAGCTGCGACGCTCCTGGCGTGCTGGTCGAATGGCTTTGCCACGGTGAACGTGGCGAACGCGCTGGCCGAGGCTGGGTTGGAGCCGCAGCGGCACTACTTCGTCATCATGGACGAGCTGTGGCAGGCGCTGCGCTCCGGTACAGGCATGGTCGACCGCGTGGATGCGCTCACTCGTCTGAACCGACAGTTCGGTGTCGGGCAGGCGATGATTACGCACACCATGCGCGACCTCGACGCCTTGCCGACCGAGGAAGATCGGATGAAGGCCCGCGGCTTCGTCGAGCGTGCCGGCATGATCGTGGTCGGCGGGCTCCCGCAGGCTGAGATGCCGCTGCTGACGGCCGCGGTGCCGTTCTCGCAGGCCGAGCAGAACTTGCTCACCGGATGGTCGGCCCCGCCGTCGTGGGATGCCACGACGGGCAAGGAGACCGAGCCTCCGGGGCGCGGGAAGTTCCTCATCAAGGTCGGTGGCCGGCCAGGCATCCCGATCAGCGTCAAGCTGACCGAGACCGAGCGAGCCACGAACGACACGAACAAGCGGTGGCACGCGCAGTCTCGCGTCGGCCGCAGGCTGCGCGCCGTCGAGTCTGAGGGGGCCGCCTCGTGAGCACTCAGAACAACCGCCGCCGCGATCCGGGCGGGTTCTCGGCCGAGACGATCCTGCTAGCCGCCGGCATCGTGATCGTCATCGTCGGTGTGGCCGGGCTGAACCTCGCGGTTCGCCTCGGTCACCAGCTCGACGGCTCCGGCGTCGAGCTGACCTCCGACCCGTTCGGGCTCGTGTTCCAGCTCTTTAGCGGCAAGGTGCCGTGGCCAGCCGCAGGCACCTGGATCATCGCCGGGGTAGGCGTGCTCGTCCTCGCCCTGGTGGTGCTCATCCTGCTTGCGGTCGCCCGCTACCGCAAGCGCAGCTCACGTGTCGATCGCGCCGCGTCCTACATGGGCCGCGGCAAGGATGTTGAGGCGCTGAGCCGCCGCAACGCCGAGGCGACCGCGCAGCGACTCGGCGTGCAGGACTCTCCCGGTGTGCCGATCGGCAAGACGATCGGCGGGCAGCCGCTCTACGGCTCCTGGGAGGACATGCACGTAGACATCTGGGGGCCGCGCACGGGTAAGACGACGAGCCGGGCCGTGCCGGCGATCCTCGCTGCGCCGGGCGGGGTGCTCGTCACCTCGAACAAGCGCGATGTCGTCGACGCGACGAGGGACGTGCGCGCAGCGGTCGGCCCGGTGTGGGTGTTCGACCCGCAGGCGATCGCGCTCGAGAATCCGACCTGGTGGTGGAACCCGCTCAGCTACGTCACCGACGAGGTGAAAGCGGCCCGGCTAGCCGAGCACTTCGCCGCCGGCTCCCGCGATCCGGGGGCCAAGACGGATGCGTACTTCGACCCGGCAGGCCAAGACCTGCTCGCCGGCCTCCTGCTGGCCGCTGCGCTCGATCACCGACCGATCACCGACGTGTACACGTGGCTGACGCGGCCGACCGATGAGAGCGCCGTTGACATCCTCCGAGAGCACGGCTTCACGCTGACCGCCGATCAGGTGGCCGGCGTCGTCTCCGCGCCCGAGAAGCAGCGCGGCGGCGTGTTCGGCACGGCGCAGCAGATGGCGTCGTGCCTCACGAACCGCCAGGTAGCCGCGTGGGTCACTCCGCAGGGTGCTGCCGACCCTCGGCCGCACTTCGACCCCGCAGCGTTCGTGAGGCACTTCGGCACGCTCTACAGCCTCTCCAAGGAGGGCCGAGGCACGGCCGGGCCGCTCGTGACGGCGCTCACCGTCGCCGTCGTCGAGGCGGCCGAGGAGCTGGCCTCGCAGTCCTCCGGCGGCCGCCTGTCGACGCCCCTCGTAGGGGTACTCGATGAAGCGGCGAACGTGTGCCGGTGGCGCGAGCTGCCGAACCTGTACTCGCACTACGGGTCGCGCGGCATCATCCTCATGACGATCTTGCAGAGCTGGTCTCAGGGCGTCGACGTGTGGGGCGAGTCCGGCATGAAGAAACTGTGGAGCGCCAGCAACATCAAGGTCTACGGTGGCGGCGTCGCGGAGGATGCTTTTCTCGAAAGCATCTCCAAGCTCATCGGAGACTACGACCGCATCGCGTCGACCGTCTCCACGGGCCGCGGCGGCCGCGGCGTATCCTCGCAGCTCCACCGCGAACGCATCCTCGACGTGTCCGACCTCGGCGCGCTCCCGAAGGGCCGTGCCATCGTGCTCGCGTCGGGCTCGCGCCCGACGCTGATCCGCACACAGCCGTGGATGACCGGCCCGCACGCGGATGCCGTGCGGGCGTCGATCGCGGCGCATGACCCGCAGGCTGAGCGGACGATCCGTGAAGCACAGCAAGAGGTCGCTGCCGTCGCGGCGGCCGAGCCGGCACAGGAGGAGGCATCGTGAGCGACTGGGGCGATGACTACGACGAGGACGGCATCGAGGCCGTGCCGATCGACGTCGACGAGGAGACCGGCGAGGTTACCGGCGACGTCGACGAGAGCGCAGCGCCGGAGACGCCGCCGCTGTACTACGGCTCCGTCGACGAGTTCGTGCGCAAGCACCTGCGCTACGTCTACCGGCGGCGCATCGCCGGGGACGGGCGCAGCCGAGTGTGGGCGGCCGAGTGGTGGCGATACGCCGAGGCCGTGAGCCGGCTCGACTCGCTGTGGCGGGCGTGGGAGCACCTGCGCCTCGACGCCTCAACCGGCATGAGCGTGTGGTGGCGTGACCACGCCGACCATCACATGCCGATCCTGCTCGATCCCGATGGCCCGTTCGCGGGCGCTGAGGGCGAGCTGAACTCGTCCAAGCGTGGCGAGCCGCTGCCTTACGCACCGCCGCCCGAGGGGCTGTTCCCCGACGTGCGTGAGACCGCCGGTACGGACTGACAAGCAAGGAGAGAGGGATCGCACCACCTGGTGCGATCCCTCTCTCGTGTGTGCCGGCGGCCGGTCATCGTTGCAGGCCGGTGCGCTGCACCTGGACGCCGCGGCCGCGGTTCTTGCGCGCCCTCGGTGCCCGTGCCGAGGTCGCCTTGGTCGCCTCGGTTGCGGGCTTGGCCTGGCTGACGTCGGCCTGCATCTTCGTCGCCACCACCTCACGGTCGATGCCCTTGCTTTCGAGGTCGCGGGCCGTCGCCTCGCGGCGCTCGGCCGAGTCGTACAACGGCTGAGCATCCGCACGAGCTGCATCGGCGTGCGCCTGGTGCTGCTCGGCTTGTTCGCGCGCCTCGGCCCGCTGCTCCGGGTCGGGCTCATGCTCCGCCGCGTCGCGGTGGTGCTCGGCCGCCCGGTCGGCGCGATCGGCCTCAGCCATCAGGCGGGCCGCCTCGGCCTCCTCGGCCGCCGAGCGCTGCTGCTGAGCATCCGCCTGCTGGCGCAGCGCCTCGGCACGCTCGACGGCCTCACGCACCGCCTGGGGGTCGGCGCTGGTGTCGTTGACGTCGACGCCGTACCGGGTGCGCACCTCGTCGCGGATGCGCTGCTCGGCGCGTACCGCCTCGGGGTCGTCCTGCGACCATGCGCGGGCGAGTTGGTACGTGTTGGCGATCTGCTCGGGGGTGGCACGATCCCACCAGTCCGAGCGATGCACGTTCCCCAGCTCGACGCGCGCGGTGCGGTGCTCGGCCTCGATCCGCGATCGCAGCTCGCGCGCCTCCTGCTCGGTCGCCGCCTGTGCTCGGCGCAGCGCGTCCTCGCGGGCGCGCGCGATGCGCTCTCCGACCTGGCCGGCGGCGGTGACGAGCACTCGTATCTGCCCGTCGAACGCCTCCTCGATGCCGTCTGTCTCCTCGGCCATGATCGACCCTCCTTCCTATCGCTCCGGGCCGCGATCTGCGCCCGGTCGTGTGGTCTGTCGTGGCCGCGCCCGCTCGTCGGGATCGATCTTGTTCGGTACGGGCGATGTCGCCTCGGTCGCGGGCTTGCCCTGGCTGGCGTTCATCCGGTCGAGCATCGCGCGCGTCTCCGGGTCGAGCGTCGCCGTGGCCGTGCCCTGCTGCGCGCCGGCCGCCGCGGCCACCGGGGTCTGACTGGTGGGGGCGAGGTCATGGCGCAGCCGATCCATCCGCGCCTTCACGTCGCTCAGGATGAGGTCAGCCTGCCGCTTCTCCCCGGCCGCCTTCGCAGCGTCGTAAACGGCCTGTGAGAGCCGCACGAGCTGGCGCAGCATGATGAGCTGGGCGGCGCGCCCCTGGCCGCCCTTGGCCGCGCTGGCCAGCAGCATCGCAGCGCCGGACATGGCAACCATGCCGGCCTTCTGCGGCTGCACCGGGCGGCGGAACGTCTGCGCGGATCGGGCGAGCGCATCGGATGCCGCGGCGAGGTCTCCGGGCGCATCCTCGACGGCGTTCGACCAGGCGGCGAAAGCTCCGGCGGTCTGACGTGCGAGGGTGCTCCACGTGTCCCGGTCGTCGAGGGGAACATCGCGCAGCTTCTCGCGCAGCTCGCTGACCTCGCGCGAGTACCGTTCCCACAACTCGGGGTCGGGTGTCGTGTTCTCCCGGCCGGGTGCCACGACGCGGCGGCCGCGCTTGGCTGCGTTCCACTCGGCTGCCGCTTCGGTCGCGTCGGTTGGGGTGTCGGGCCACCCCGCGCGCAGCCGGGGCAGGGTGAGGTCGCGGCCGAGGTGCCCCCCGCCGTACCAGATGGGTCGCTCGCCGGCTTCGGGTCGAGCTGCGACCGAGTAGCCGGTGATGACGTCGGTGCGGCCGTCCGCGTAGCGCGGTCGCACGAGCAGTCCCGAGCGGCGCATCCTGCGCACGAACTCGGACTCGGACTCGCTGGCTGCGGCGCTGGCGCGAACCGTCCGGGCGAGCGCATAGCGCGGCTCGTCCGTGCGCAGCTCGGCGGTGATCCGGGCCTGCCGGTCGGGGCCGGTCAGCCGCTCCCAAGTGGGTGCATCCGGGCCGAGCTTCGGACGGGTGCGCTCGTACTTCGCGCGTGCTCGGGCGCGTGCCTGAGCCTCGCGCTCGGCGGGGTGGTAGCCGCGCGTCGATCGCTCTGCCTGTGCCGACTCCAACTGCTCCAAGCCGTACTTCACTTCGAGCGCGCGCGCGGCCTTCTGTGCCCGGTGGAAGTCGTTGTGAATCGACGCCTTGGTGCCGTCCTCGCGCACGAGGTTCACAGCGATATGGATGTGGTCGTTGCCGTTCTTCGACACACCGTGTCGGACGGCAACCCAGCGGCACGGTGCCTTCGTGCCCTCGGCGTCGTCGAACTCCATCGCGGTGATGAAGTCGTTGGCGATCTGTCCCCACTTCTCGTCGGTCAGCATGCCCTCGTCGGCGCGCAGCGATAGTGAGCAGTGCCAGACGTGCCCGCCGTTCACGTCGACGTCGTACGCAGTGCGCGGGCGGTCGAGGTGCCGCGCGATCGAAAGCGCCGCGTCGCGTCCCAGCTCGGCGTCATCGTGCCACGCAAGCAGCGCTGCGTCGCCTGCGACGAGGTGCGGTTCGGTGTGCTCGTTCGCGCGCCCCGGCCCGGTGAGGTAGGTCATCAGGCCAGCCATGCGATCGCCGCGAACAACGTTCGGCATCATGGCAGGCTCAGCCCGTCGATCGTCTCGTCGATCCGCTCGGCAACCTCGCGCACCTTGGCCAGCGTCGCCACCGTCTCAGCCTGTAGCTCGCCGGTCGCGTTCGTGGCCTTGGCGATCTGGTTGACGTTGTTCGAGATGGCCGCGAGCAGCCGGTGCAGACCGAACAGCTCGGCCATCGCCTGACGGCGTTCGGTTGGCGTCTCCCCCGCTGCCGACAGCGCCGACTCGACGAGCAGACGCGGGATCGTCACGCGCTGCGCCTTCGCGCGCAGCAGCAACGCGCCCTCTTCTTCCGGCGACACCTTCACCTCGTGACGGTGATGGCGGCCGCCCGCGACGTTCGCGCGCCGCTTGCGTGCGAGGCGGCGATCCTCGGGAGCCTCGTCGCTCATTAGAATCACCTGCCCTTCCTGGCCCAGCGCAGCGACCCCGCCCCGTGCGGGGATCACACTTCTAGTGTGCCGCATCCTTGACCCCGTGTCGAGGATCAAGCCGACTTAGCCGTGCTAAGTCTATAGCTTGCTCCGTCTGGGGCACCTTTCAGGATCACTCACGGTGACAACCGGGAGTGATCGCGGCCACGCCGCGACGGTTCTTCTGTGCGTCGATGAACGTCGACGCCGAAATGCACTTCTTCGTAGGATGGAGGCATGGCTAAGGAACTGAGCATCGAGGAAGCAGTCGAGCGCGCCAAGCGCGCACAAGAGGATCGGATCGTCGCGATTCGGCAGCTCGCGGAGGCACGTCAGGGAGTAGCCGATGTGCGCGAGGAGACCGCGCGCGAGTTGGCCGATCTACAGGCCAGCGTCGCGCAGCGCGTCGGTGACGCCGAGCGCGAGGACGTCAAGGCATACAACGCCGCGTTGAGCGCCGGTTGGTCATCCGACGAGCTGCGCAAGATCGGCTTCACTGAGCCTGATAAGAAGGTGCGCGCGAAGCGTCGAGCCGCGCGCAAGCCTGCCGCGCCGGCCGCTCCCGCTGCGCCCGCGCCCAAGCCGGTCGAGGTCTCCGCCAATGCGCAGCATGTGAATGCGTAACGCTACCCTCTGACCACCTGTGGACGGCTCCGGCTATCGCCGGGCCGAACCCGCCCACAGGTGGACAGCGGGGCCCCACTTGTCCGCCCGCCCACAGGCCGCACCGTGGCGTTCACGACGCACGGTGCGGCTTCGTCTGTGCGGCCTGTGGACGGCCTCACTGGGTGCGCTCCCCCTCCCCCCGATGCCGTGATGGTCACATACGCCAGAGCCCTGTCAAGGGCGCTTCGCGTCACTTCGTGATGCGGCTGCGCCGCCCCCTTGACAGGGCTCTCTCGTATGCAGAGCGGCTATCTATCGGGGGGATGGGGAAGAACGGTCATGACCGCCTACGTCGTGCTTGGCGAGCGCGCGGGACACGCTGGATGCGCCGACGCCGAACGTGCGCGCGATCTCCGCAATGCTCATGTCCTGGTCGCGCATCTTCACAGCAGCTTTGATGCGCTCGGGTGTCATCACCGAGGGGCGGCCGCCGACGCGGCCCTGAGCGCGAGCATGGGCCAGCCCGCGGCGTGTGTTCTCCCGGATCGTCGAGACTCGGAGCTGCGCGAGCACCGCCATAATGCCGACGATGGCCTCGCCCATCGGCGTCGACGTGTCCACGTCGAGGAACGGTTCTGTGAGGCTGCGCAGCCGGACGCCGCGCCGACCGAGGTCACGGATCAGCTCGATAGCCATCAGCTCCGTACCGGCGATCCGATCAAGCGCGAGGATCACGAGCGTGTCGCCCTCGCGCAAGTAGTCGAGGCACGCGACCCACTCGGGCCGGTCAGCGATCCTGCTCGACTCGCCCCGGTCGACGAACACACGCTCGCAGCCAGCCTCGCGCAGCGCAGCCTCCTGCGAGCCGGGATTCTGATCGCGGGTGCTCACCCGTGCGTAACCGACCTGGCTCATCGTCCACTCCCTTCGAGTGCCATGCGCAACTCGTCCTGTTCGGACGGAATAAGGCCAGCGTCGACGAGAGCGGCAGCGATGTCGCGCACGAGGAACTGAGCATGAGGAGCCCCTGACCCGCGCAGCACGCGCTCTATCACTCGCTCGGCGTCATCACGCTTCATCGTCCTCTCCCCCGGTAGCGATCTTGCATGGGCGGTGTGCTCCGTCGCGCCTCAGTACTGCGCTCTACTCCCGGCGTGGGTGGGGTCGGAAAGCTCGCACGTCGCAGCTCCTCGACCTTCTCATCGATCAGGTCGGAAACACGGCCGCGCGACTCATCTCGAAGCCTGCGCACCGCCGGCCCCTGTTGCGCGCCCTTCGAGCCTGCTGACCTGTCGACGGCCAGGCGCTCGAACACCGGCACGAGGCTGTCGGGCACCGGCCGGTAGCTGCCGATGTCGGGGCGTGACATCGCGCTGGCGTTGTTCCATACCTCCGCGGTGATGCCTGTGCGCTCGGGACTGTAGTCAAGCTTGAAGCCGCTCAGCTCCGCGACGTGCTGCATGAACAGCTTGCCCGCTCGGCCGTTCCCCTCGCGGAACGGGTGCGCCTGATTTACGTGCGCGAACACGTCGGCGGCCGCCATCGCGAACTGCTGCCGATCCATCCCGGCCCACTCCGCACCGCGCACGAGGCGCGAGGCATCGGCCAGGTAACGCCCGATGTCCTCGGGCTGGGCGAACTCAAGCGGCGGCTTGAACATGCCGACGCTGCGGTACTCTCCCGCCCACTCGTAGACGTTCTTGAACAGCTCGCGGTGGATCGTGCGCAGGTGCTCGGCGTCATAGGTGCGTGGGATCGAGATAGCGCCGCGCTCGATGTCGAACTGCTGCGCGTTCGTCTCGGCGTACTCACGCCGGGACAGGTCGGCCCCGTCGCGCAGACCGTAGAGGTTGCGCAGGACGGGGCCGCCAGGCTCCCAGAAGTACGAATCCCAGGAGTTGAAGCGTGTGGCCATCAGCCAGCGACAGCGAGGGCGTGAGCGCGCTCGACGGCACCCGCTGCGCGGCGGTCGTACTCGGCCTTGTCGATGACGCCGCGGGCGTAGTCGGTCAGGTTCTCGACATCCTCGCGGTTCGGCACCCAACCCTCGTGCCAGCTCGACGCGAGGGCGTTCACGACGGCCTCGCGGTCGGCTGCGCCGAGCTGCGCGAACAGCTCGGGCCAGCGCGCCTCGATGTTGAACTCGGCAGCCATGATGTGCCCCTTTCGTGAGGTGGCTCCAGTCTACCAGAGAGCCACCGAAAACGATAGGTCTTAGGTTTCGGTTGGCTCGGGTTTCGGTGGTGGGTTTCGGTGCGCTCCACCTCGGCGTGTCGGAGCTGTGCCGACCTCTCGGCCGAGGGCACCGGAAACGATCGTTTCCGGCAGGCTCTCGGAGCACAAGCCATGATAGGCCGATTATCGCTACCAATCGTCATCCGTCGTCCGAGCACTGGCGGTCGGCTGCCCGTTCGAAGTCTGGAACGGGTCGGTCTTGCGCGTCCTCGGCCGTCAGCGCGAGTCCGTTGCTTTCGATGTCGGCGATGAGCCAGTCCATTTCGAGGATCTCCCGGCGCTGCGCTTCACTGATTTCAACCGCAAGTTCGCAGACGCGGACATCCTGCAGCTGTGCTCGCTCGGATCGGGTGATCGCGAGCGAGGGATGCGGAATCATTGCGCGCATGTACGCGGTGTCGTCGACGGTGATCTGGCTGCGGTCGAGGGCGATGCCTCCTCCGAGGAGGAGAACGCTGACGATGATGACCGCAATGTTCGCTTTCCTGTGCTTGTACATGTTGAGCATCCAGGCCAGCATGACCAGCCCCATGGCGCCGCCCATAGTGAGCGCCATGAAGACGCGGCTTTCGCTGAAGCGTATGTGCCCCCATTCCCACACTCCAGCGAACATCGTCCAATACATCACGACCATGCCGGTGAGAATCATCGCCGCGAATCGCAAGTACATCGTCAGCGATCCGTGCTTTTTCGTCCCCGCTTGTCGTCCACTTGTTTCGTGCGTGTCCTTCGACATATGCCTCACCTGTTCGTCTCAGCTCGTTGCGCGGTAGCGCGATTGATGACGACGTGTGGCGCAAGAGCGCTCGCTAGTCTGCTTCGGCTCGGTCAACGGGCATCACTGGATTGATGCGGGTAGCGAAGAACTGCACGACGCCGTCGAGGTGGCTATTCAGAGCGTTGCGAGGAGCGCGGCGCAGGCGTCTTCGCATCGCCGGCAGGCCGCAGCACACACCGTGCAGTGTTCGTGCATCGTGTGCTTCTCGCACTCGTCGGCGCAGCTCGCGCATGCCGTGCGGCACGCTTCGAGGGTCGCGCGGGTGAGGTTGGCGTCGTACCCGGTGTGCCTGGACAGGATGCGTCCGGTGGTTTCGCAGAGGTCGGCGCAGTCCAGGTTCGTGCGGATGCACTTCGTCAGCTCGGCAACCATTTCCTCGCTCAGGCACGCGTCGGCGCATGCGGTGCATGATTGCGCGCACTCAACGCACGCCTCGATACACTCCACCAGCACCTTCCGGTCAGCCTGACCAAGGTCCTTCGGGTAGGTGCGGAGCATTTCCGCCGCGACAGTCATAGTGGCTCCTCTCGTCATTGTGGAGTCTTCAAACTACGACCGCACCTCGCTCCCGAGGACCCCGTTGAATACCCCGGGAGGGCATGGTAGTTCAGCGGCAGATCATCGTCGCAGCGATTGCTGTGCGGTGACGATTATTCCGTTTCTGCAGCGTGACTGGGTGGAGTTCGAAGGATCAGAGCCAGGGCGGCAATGACCATGATTACGGCGATGTCAAAGCTGGCGATCGTGTACGTCCACCAAGCGACGTCGGTCGATTGGGCATCATTGATCAGATGCGCGAGCGCGAGGGCTGGACCGCAGATCAAGAGCATATATCCAAGACGCACGAGCCTTCGATGCGTCCGCTCCGCGGGACTGCGAGGCGAAGGCGCGCCGGGTGAGGACGAGTGCACGGCCGTCAGATGGTGTAGCGGGTCGAAGGGTGATCTGGAGCCGGTGGGGGTCATCAGAAGATCGCTCCAATCGCGAGAAAACTAGCAGCGGCGAGGAGGACAACGGCGATCGTCGCCACGATGACGAACAACACGAGGTTCCGAAAGGGGTCTTGGGCGCTTTCACGAGGAATCCTTGGGCACGGGCCGCGTTATTGGGCGGGACTCAGCACAGTGGTGCTGTCCGGTGAGACTTCAACGATGCCCCGGTCATCGACGAGGATGACGCGGTCGTCGATGACAGTGAGGGCTTGAACGGCGCCTTGGAGCGATTCGAGCTGATGCCAGGTTCCATTTTCATCCTCTGTCCACAGGACGCCATCGGTGCCTGCGCCGAGAAGAGTGCCGTCAGTGCGAGCCTCCAGCGCGTAGAGCACAGGTGTTCCGTCGACTGGAGTGAATGTGTTACCGCCGTCGCTGCTGAAGAGAACGCCTTCTTCGGCTGCAGCGTATAAACCGGATTCGGTGACCGCGAGATCAGCGGCGCCGAGGGACGCACGCTCCGTCCAGTTGTTGCCCTCGTCTGTGCTGGTGAGCAGGTTCACTTGGCTAGAGGGGACGCCGTAGAGGGTGCCGTCCGGGGCCGCGGTGAGGATGTGGAAGTCGGTGGTTCCGTTGAGAGCAATAGGCGACCACGTGTTCCCGTAGTCGTCGCTGCGGATGATGCCGAGGTTGGGCGATCCGAGTTCGGCCGGGGTCTTTTCGCCGGGATGCCCGGAGGCGAACAGCGCGTCTCCCGAGACCGTGAATCCCATGGCGTCGAAGGCGTGACCGCCGATCGGGCCGGAGATATCCCCATCGGGTGTGAGAGTGAAGATTCCGTTGTGCGTGGCCACCAGCAGATCATCGCCCCGGGGATCTTCAGCGATGCCGTGGATGTGGTCGATGCGGGGAGCTGAGTCCGGGTTGCCGAGCGGTGTCGCGGTGCATCCGGTGGCGACAGTCGCCAGGACGGTCACAGTGACGGTTGCGAGAAGGAGTGAGCGTTTCATGATGGTTTCCGTTAGTGGCCTCAAGCGGGCCTGGCTTCACGACGCGCAGCAAGAGCACGCCGACGTCTGACTGCTGCCGCAATGGGGCAGCACGGATGACACAGATCCGGGCGGGACGATCGGATACCGGCCCGCCCGGAGGATTCCTACAGCTGGCCGAGGAGTTCCTGCATCGTGGCGATCTCCGCCGTCTGGTCGTCGATCACCTGTTGCGCGAGCTCGAGGACGTCCGGGTTCTGCGCATCATCAAGCGCCGTCTGCGCCATGTCGACGGCACCTTCGTGGTGCACGATCATCTGCTCCAGGAACAGGCTGTTCGCCTCGACAGCATCCGCGCTCTCCAACATGGTCATGTCCTCTTCGGACATCATGCTGTCGTCACCGCCCATCGAACCGTGATCCATGCCTCCCATGGAGTCGGGGTCATACTCCACACCCCAGTCTTCGAGCCATCCGAGCATCTTGTCGATCTCGGGGCCCTGCGCCGCCTTGATCTCCTCGGCAAGTTCCACCACGCGTGCGTCGGCACCGTCTTTAGCGAGCAGCATGTCGGCCATCTCGATCGCCTGCTCGTGATGAGGGATCATCATCGTGACGAACATCTCGTCAGCCTCGTTCGCTGCCGAAGTCGACGACGACTGAGACGGGGAGGTGGATTCGCTGGACGGTGCCGTGGTGTTGTCAGCGCAGCCGGTGAGAACCAGTGCAAGGGTCAGTACACCCGTACTGACAGCAACGGGAATCTTCTTATTCATGGTTGTTCCTTCGATACGTCGTGTGAGGGTTCGCAAATGATGGCGCCAGACGGCGCCAGGAATCCGACCTATCAGGGTCGGCGGCGACTACTCAGGTGCGACTTATCGAAAGGATCGTCAGCGAGGGTGCCCGGGGAGGGATCCCGATCGCTTCCCACCTCACCAGGCTTACACCACGGTGAGGGGGCAGCCCGTGACGATGAATCAATATCGGAGGGAGGAGGAGAAGCAGACCGGCAAGCAACGCCAGCACGCACGCAGTCAGCATCTCGTTGTGACCCTGCCCATGTCCGGTGCTCACATGACACGCACCCTCACACGCGGTGGACTCGCTCGCGACGGTTGACGCCGCTGCGGTGGCGTGCTCCTCCCCAGCTGCGGAGTGGGTGAGTCCGACGGATCCGTGTCCCGCAGGTTCGGAGGTGAAGGTATGCATCGCCAGCAAGCCGACGATAACCATCAGCGTGGCCCCGCCGAGCATCAACAACGCGCGCAACGACAGCTGCGGACGTGCGCCACGAACTGCGACGTGCATGCTCGGCCTCCTCCATTCCGTCCAGGATGCTAACACCACGATCTATGCGGCCACCCGCCCTGATCCTTCAGCGCCGCCATGTACATCCTAGTGCGGAATACCCCTAGGGGGTATATCGTTAGGCATACCGCCGCCGGACTCCGGTGTTTGAGAGAAAGAGGAACAAAACATGTCCGACTCCACTGGATCCTGCTGCAGCCGCAACAGCCACGGTTCCGTCGACGCCGAAGGACGCAAGGATCTCCTCACCCCGCCCGCGGAGGATCTCGCCGAATGTCCTGTGATGGTAGGCAGCACCGTCATCAAGGCGGATGCAGAAGTTGCCGGCCTGTACCGAGATTACGACGGCACCCGGTACTACTTCTGCTGCGCCGGATGCGGGCCCGCGTTCGACGCCGACCCGGCTAAGTACGCCACCGCTGCTGCCTGACACTGTTTCACCGTGCGAGGCACACCACACAAGTCGGCCCCACGGTTCTCAATTCCGAGGAGGATAGGCCCATGAGCCACCCGCGTAACGACGGCGCAGAGCACACCCACGCACACCACGACCACGCGGCGTCGACCCCCGCAGTGACGACCGAAACTGACCACGATGCGCACGCGGGACATCAAGCAATGGCGCATGCACCGCAGTCAGACGCGGCCGCGCACAGTCATAGGGACCACGGAAGCGACAACGCGCCCTCCGGTCACAACACCCACGCTGGACACGGCGGTCATGCAGGCCATGGCGACCACGTCGGGCAGTTCCGTCGCCTGTTCTGGATCATGCTCGTCCTCGCTGTCCCCACGGTCGCGTTGTCGGGCATGTTCTCGATGATCCTGGGCTACACCCTCCCCGATATTCCGGGTCTGTCATGGGTATCCCCGGTGCTGGGCACTGTCATGTACGCGTGGGGTGGAAAGCCGTTCCTCGTCGGTGCAGTCAGCGAGCTCCGCGCTCGCAAGCCCGGCATGATGCTGCTCATTGGCCTCGCGATCACCGTCGCGTTCGCCGCCTCCTGGGGCGCGACGCTCGGGGTGCTCCATCACGAACTCGACTTCTGGTGGGAGCTCGCCCTCCTCATTGTCATCATGCTTCTCGGGCACTGGATCGAGATGCGCTCCCTCGCCCAGACGACTTCCGCCCTGGACTCACTCGCCGCTCTTCTCCCGGATGAGGCAGAGCGCGTCGAGAATGACCAGGTCGTCACGGTCTCACCGTCCGATCTCGTCGTCGGTGACGTCGTCATCGTACGGCCGGGTGGTAGCGTCCCCGCGGACGGGCGCATCGTCGACGGACGGGCTTCGATGGA
Source organism: Microbacterium soli (assembly GCF_039539005.1). Lineage (NCBI taxonomy): Bacteria > Bacillati > Actinomycetota > Actinomycetes > Micrococcales > Microbacteriaceae > Microbacterium > Microbacterium soli. Next base: position 13,508 of record NZ_BAABCP010000003.1, on the reverse strand, counting down.
CGAGTCCATGGTCACGGGCGAGTCCCGCACCGTGGAACGCGGCAGCGGCGACCACGTCACAGCCGGCACCGTTGCCACCGATTCCGGGCTTCGCGTCGAGATCACCGCGACCGGCGACGACACGACCCTCGCCGGCATCCAACGTCTCGTCACTGAAGCGCAAAGCTCGTCTTCTCGTGCTCAGCGCCTCGCTGACACCGCCGCCGGATGGCTGTTCTGGTTCGCCCTGGGTGCTGCGGCGATCACCGCGATCGTCTGGACGTTGGTCGGCTTGCCTGACGCTGCTGTCATCCGCACGATCACGGTGCTCGTCATCGCGTGCCCGCACGCCCTGGGCCTGGCCATCCCGCTGGTCGTCTCCATCGCCACCGAGCGCGCCGCCCGGGGCGGCGTGCTCGTCAAGGACCGGCTCGCTCTCGAGAGCATGCGCACCGTCGATACAGTGCTGTTCGACAAGACCGGCACCCTCACCAAGGGCGAGCCCGTCGTCTCCGAGGTCTCCGTTGCCGATGGCGCCGACCCTGACCGGGTGCTCGCGCTGGCGGCCGCCGCAGAGGCCGACAGCGAGCACCCGCTCGCGAAGGCCATCGTCCGCGCGGCCGCCGACAGGAAGCTCACCGTCCCCCGAAGCGTCGAGTTCACCTCGTCACCTGCTGTGGGCGTTACGGCGACCGTTGAGGGGAAGATCATCCGAGTCGGGGGACCTCACCTGCTGTCCGAGGAGAACGCCGATGAGCTTCCGGTCGCCGATCAGTGGCGTGCGGATGGCGCGATCATCCTCCATGTCATCCAGGACGGGCGCGTCGTCGGAGCCCTGAAGCTCGCCGACGAGGTGCGTTCGGAGTCCCGGGAAGCCGTCGACGCCCTTCACGCGCTCGGCGTGCAGGTCGTGATGATCACCGGCGATGCGGATGCCGTGGCTCGGGCTGTCGCGCAAGACCTCGGCATCGACCGCGTCTTCGCCGGAGTACGCCCGGAGGACAAGGCCGCAAAGGTCCAACAACTCCAGAACGAGGGCCGTAAGGTCGCAATGGTCGGCGACGGCGTCAACGACGCCCCTGCCCTCGCGCAGGCCGACGTTGGGCTGGCGATCGGTGCAGGCACAGATGTCGCGATCGCGTCGGCTGGTGTCATCCTCGCAAGCGACGACCCCCGCTCGGTACTCTCCGTGATCGAACTGTCACGGGCTTCGTACCGGAAGATGAAGCAGAATCTCTGGTGGGCTGCCGGATACAACATCATCTCCGTCCCCCTCGCCGCCGGCGTCCTCGCCCCCATCGGATTCGTGCTCCCGATGTCGGTCGGAGCGATTCTCATGTCACTATCCACCATCGTCGTCGCTCTCAACGCCCAACTGCTGCGCCGACTCGACCTCCGCCCCGACACCACGACCCGCGTCATCCTGAACCGCTGACCACAACCGCCGGAGATCCAGATGACTGATACCGCCGTCGCTACAACATCCTGCAACCACGCAGAGCACGGGTACATCACGGACAAAGCCCGCTACCTTGCTCGCCTCAAGCGCATCGAAGGACAATCACGCGGCATCCACCGCATGGTCGAGGACGAGAAGTACTGCATTGACATCCTCACTCAGATCTCCGCACTGACCAGCGCCTTGCAGAGCGTTGCCGTCGGGCTCCTCGAAGACCACCTGCGCCACTGTGTGGCAGATGCAGCTCGCGCCGGCAGCGACATCGCCGAAGAGAAGGTCCGGGAAGCGTCTCAGGCGATCGCCCGCCTCGTTCGCTGAGTCGCCTCGCCAACGTCGATTGATCGCTGACACTGTTCCGAACCGCAAGGTCGGTCTCGTATCCCATGGGTTACGAGAAAGCTGCCGTCGCCTTGCCACGCGCGTAAGGCGCTCAGCGCGTCTTCACAGGATCAGCCGGAAACCCTTGCCGTTTGGTGCTTATGACGAGCGTTTGTGGCGACCGTTCCGAGCCCGATATCTGGACCGCGCCGTAAACGATCGTTATCGGTCGGCGCTCGTCGGCGGCAGAGCTGCATCGAGCACCTGCCCGATGCGGGTGCGCTCCTCGGTGTCGGCATCCGGGCCGTCCACGTCGTGACTCACTGGGGATCGTCGTACCAGCGCACGACGCCGTTGGCTGCGTGCGCTTCGCGCAGCGCGGCCGAGGCGGCATCGAACGCTGCGGCGGCACGGTGCAGCTCTGCCGCCGTGGTGACGGTGCCAGTTGCGCCGTCGCCGCGCCCGTCCTCGCCGTTGTAGTGCGTCCCGTCGACGACGCGCTCATGCCAGGCCGCGAGCTGGCCGAGCATGGGTACGTCGACGCCGACATACCTCCCGAACTGCGCACCGGCCGTACGCCTCAGTACAGCGTGCAGCGCCGTCGCGTCATCGAGGACGCGGGGGCTCTGCGAGGGGACTCATTTAAATATGCCCGCGAAACAGCCCCGGTGACTCACGAAGGAATGCCCGCGTAATCCCTGAGTTTAGCTGGCTTGTTTCTTCCTTGTTCGGGCGGGTTTGACCCCGGCGGTCGGGTCGGGCTGCTTCGCAAGTTCGGCGGCTTCGAGTTTGCGGGTCTTGTCGGCGGCGAGCCAGGTGAGGCGCTGCTGGATCCGGTCGATCTCACGGGCGATATGCGCGGGATTCAAACTGTCCCGGTACGCGGTGAGCTCTGCAGTTCTCTCGCTGGTGAGGACACCGGAACGTAAGAGCCGGTCGAACGGGGTCGCAAGCGTGTCATAGACACGTCTGCGTCGGCCTTTGCCGTCGGTGTCCCAGCCGATGGGTTTCTTCGTCGGGGTGAGGAAGTTATGCCGGTCGTTTACCAGCGGCCAGAGCTCGCCCAGAAGCCGCAACTGTGCGGGAGTGTCGTACCGCCAGTAGAAGCCATACCTGCGTACGATCTGGTTGTTCTTGGACTCGCGGCCGCGGGTCATCGCGACGTAGAGGGATTCGCGCGTCACTTCCGGTGAGTGGACGACCGTGTGCGCAGCGTCGACGGTGGACCCTTGTGCGCGGTGGGCGGTCACGGCGTAGCCGAGGTTCCCCAAACACACTCACCTGTGAACGTGCGCGTGCGCGCGGTTCTATTCTACCGGTCGCCGTGAGGACGCTCACGCGACCGACTCGTCATCGCGGGCCGAGAGACCACGAATCGCGAAAGTTGTGTCGTGCATGGTGGCTCTGGGGGTGGCTACTCAGGTATCGCGTTCCAGATTCCGGCCCACTGCTCCGGTGTCAGGTCCCTCGGCAGTGCGCGTGTATCGACGCCGCACTGCCTCAGGAGTTGCCGGGCTCGGCCGGGGTCGATGTGGCTCGCGTTCGCGATGACACGGTCGAGGGTTCTGCCTCGGCCGGTGAATACCGCGCGTACGAACTGTTGGTACCGGGTGCGCTGCGAGCCGGGAATCAGCGGATCTTTGCGCCTGCTGATCTGGATGATGCCGCCATCGACGCTGGGGCGTGGTCGGAAACCCCAGGAGGGAACCCGGCCGTGGAGGTCGAAGGTGAACCAGGGCGCGGTTTGTGCGGTCAACATGGTGGAGCCACCGATCCCGCAGCGTTTGCGGGCGACCTCCCATTGCGTAAGGAGCACCGCCTGAGTCCAGGTGCCGACGCGGAGAAGTCGGCGCAGGATCGGGGTGGTGAGATGGAAGGGGATGTTCCCCACGATCACGGGGTGGTCGAGAGGGACGGTGAGCGCGTCGGCGTGATTGATTTTCACATCCGGCAGCGCGCGGCGGAGGCCAGCGATCCGGTGCTCATCGAGGTCAATCGCGGTCACCGGCCTGCCGAGCTGGGCGAGAGGTCTCGTGAGTGCGCCGTCTCCAGCGCCAAGTTCGAGTATCGGCCCTTTCGTCGCGGTGACTAGAGCGGTGATCTTGCTGATTGTGGGTGTGTGGATGAGGAAGTTTTGGCCGAGTTCGTGGCGGCCACCGTGGGATGAACGAGGCATGTTCGCGCTCCAAGAAAGAAAGGATGGAACGCCTCGGAAACAGGGCAGAGCGCAGACGGAGAAAATGGATGCGCAAAATCGCCGTTCCGAGACGCGAATGGTCTCTCGGATGGACGACGCGCGAAGCGTTCAGCGAGGCGCGCCGTCAGGCGCGGCGGTCGCGAACAGCAAGCGTGTGCGTCACAGCGAACACGCAAATCAAGTTACCCATGCCGATCATCTTACCCGATCGCAGCACAGAGTTCATCGGAGCAGCAAACCCGGGAATCACAGGCCGCGTGCTGGCCCGTCACGACCTGGGTCGCTGCCGGGGGTGGTGCGCTGGAACGGGTTGAGTTGCCGCTCTCGCTGCTCCAACAGCCGTCGTGTCTGTTCCTGCTCGGCCCGCTTGGCTGCAATGATTCGTGCAGCGTCGTTGACTGAGAGGTTGCGGAGTTCGTCGGCTTCGGCGCGCGCCAATGTTGCTCGCGTGAGGGCGTCTCGGGCGGCACGCTGTGGGTTGACGGTGCGCATTCCGAACTGATCGCTGCGTGCTTGCTCGGTTCCAATTTCACGAGCCAACAATGCGAACCGTTCTTGCTTGTGTCGCCGCGAGGTTTTTCCTCGGTCGGTGCGCGCAGCGTCGGCGGCGCGGGCGGCTTCGGCCACGCGGGGGTCACCTTTCGCTTTCTGTGCCGCTGTCTGGGCTGCCCATCCGGGGAGTGCTTGGTGATTACGGGGCGGTGCGCTGCCCCAGTTGTCGCGCACTCGCGCCCGTTGAGTCTGCGTCTGTTCCTTCGCGGCCTGGTGCTCGGCGCGGGCTTTGCGCCGACCGAACCTGCCGACGGCCGAGAGTCGGGTGCTGGCGGCGGCTTCGTCCTCGACAGCGGCAAGGTAGGTCGCGCCGTCCTGCTCTGCTCGTTGGACGAGTGGCCTGGTGACTTCGGTACGGACGTGCTCGGCTGCGTCCTCAGCAGCGTGGATTACGGCGTCGGCTTGCTCATCTTCGGCACGGTGGGCGTCTCGTTGGGCGTCGAGGCGCGCGGCTTTTTGCTCCCACCGGTCTGCCTGCTCCTTGGCGCGCTCGGCTACCTGGTTATCTCGTGTTTGGCTCGCATTGATAGCCCACTTCCCATGAAATAGATGATTCCGTTTCGCGGGCATATTTATGTGAGTCACCGGAACTGTTTCGCGGGCATATTAGGTGAGGCACGTCGCTCTGTTGCAAAAATCGTGAAGCTTGAGCATGCTTGGCGGAGATTGGACGGACGGAACGATGACGGATTTCAAGTGGCGCCATTTCCAGGGTGATGTGATCCTGTGGGCGGTGCGCTGGTATTGTCGCTATCCGATCAGCTATCGCGACCTTGAGGAAATGCTGGCGGAACGCGGCATTTCGGTCGACCATACGACGATCTATCGCTGGGTCCAGTGCTACGCCCCGGAGATGGAGAAGCGGCTGCGCTGGTTCTGGCGGCGTGGCTTTGATCCGAGCTGGCGCCTGGATGAAACCTACGTCAAGGTGCGGGGCAAGTGGACCTACCTGTACCGGGCAGTCGACAAGCGGGGCGACACGATCGATTTCTACCTGTCGCCGACCCGCAGCGCCAAGGCAGCGAAGCGGTTCCTGGGCAAGGCCCTGCGAGGCCTGAAGCACTGGGAAAAGCCTGCCACGCTCAATACCGACAAAGCGCCGAGCTATGGTGCAGCGATCACCGAATTGAAGCGCGAAGGAAAGCTGGACCGGGAGACGGCCCACCGGCAGGTGAAGTATCTCAATAACGTGATCGAGGCCGATCACGGAAAGCTCAAGATACTGATCAAGCCGGTGCGCGGTTTCAAATCGATCCCCACGGCCTATGCCACGATCAAGGGATTCGAAGTCATGCGAGCCCTGCGCAAAGGACAGGCTCGCCCCTGGTGCCTGCAGCCCGGCATCAGGGGCGAGGTGCGCCTTGTGGAGAGAGCTTTTGGCATTGGGCCCTCGGCGCTGACGGAGGCCATGGGCATGCTCAACCACCATTTCGCAGCAGCCGCCTGATCGGCGCAGAGCGACAGCCTACCTCTGACTGCCGCCAATCTTTGCAACAGAGCCACCCAGTGGACATAAGCCTGTTCGGTTCGTAAGCTGTAATGCAAGTAGCGTATGCGCTCACGCAACTGGTCCAGAACCTTGACCGAACGCAGCGGTGGTAACGGCGCAGTGGCGGTTTTCATGGCTTGTTATGACTGTTTTTTGTACAGTCTATGCCTCGGGCATCCAAGCAGCAAGCGCGTTACGCCGTGGGTCGATGTTTGATGTTATGGAGCAGCAACGATGTTACGCAGCAGGGCAGTCGCCCTAAAACAAAGTTAAACATCATGAGGGAAGCGGTGATCGCCGAAGTATCGACTCAACTATCAGAGGTAGTTGGCGTCATCGAGCGCCATCTCGAACCGACGTTGCTGGCCGTACATTTGTACGGCTCCGCAGTGGATGGCGGCCTGAAGCCACACAGTGATATTGATTTGCTGGTTACGGTGACCGTAAGGCTTGATGAAACAACGCGGCGAGCTTTGATCAACGATCTTTTGGAAACTTCGGCTTCCCCTGGAGAGAGCGAGATTCTCCGCGCTGTAGAAGTCACCATTGTTGTGCACGACGACATCATTCCGTGGCGTTATCCAGCTAAGCGCGAACTGCAATTTGGAGAATGGCAGCGCAATGACATTCTTGCAGGTATCTTCGAGCCAGCCACGATCGACATTGATCTGGCTATCTTGCTGACAAAAGCAAGAGAACATAGCGTTGCCTTGGTAGGTCCAGCGGCGGAGGAACTCTTTGATCCGGTTCCTGAACAGGATCTATTTGAGGCGCTAAATGAAACCTTAACGCTATGGAACTCGCCGCCCGACTGGGCTGGCGATGAGCGAAATGTAGTGCTTACGTTGTCCCGCATTTGGTACAGCGCAGTAACCGGCAAAATCGCGCCGAAGGATGTCGCTGCCGACTGGGCAATGGAGCGCCTGCCGGCCCAGTATCAGCCCGTCATACTTGAAGCTAGACAGGCTTATCTTGGACAAGAAGAAGATCGCTTGGCCTCCCGCGCAGATCAGTTGGAAGAATTTGTTCACTACGTGAAAGGCGAGATCACCAAGGTAGTCGGCAAATAATGTCTAACAATTCGTTCAAGCCGACGCCGCTTCGCGGCGCGGCTTAACTCAAGCGTTAGATGCACTAAGCACATAATTGCTCACAGCCAAACTATCAGGTCAAGTCTGCTTTTATTATTTTTAAGCGTGCATAATAAGCCCTACACAAATTGGGAGATATATCATGAAAGGCTGGCTTTTTCTTGTTATCGCAATAGTTGGCGAAGTAATCGCAACATCCGCATTAAAATCTAGCGAGGGCTTTACTAAGCTTGCCCCTTCCGCCGTTGTCATAATCGGTTATGGCATCGCATTTTATTTTCTTTCTCTGGTTCTGAAATCCATCCCTGTCGGTGTTGCTTATGCAGTCTGGTCGGGACTCGGCGTCGTCATAATTACAGCCATTGCCTGGTTGCTTCATGGGCAAAAGCTTGATGCGTGGGGCTTTGTAGGTATGGGGCTCATAATTGCTGCCTTTTTGCTCGCCCGATCCCCATCGTGGAAGTCGCTGCGGAGGCCGACGCCATGGTGACGGTGTTCGGCATTCTGAATCTCACCGAGGACTCCTTCTTCGATGAGAGCCGGCGGCTAGACCCCGCCGGCGCTGTCACCGCGGCGATCGAAATGCTGCGAGTCGGATCAGACGTCGTGGATGTCGGACCGGCCGCCAGCCATCCGGACGCGAGGCCTGTATCGCCGGCCGATGAGATCAGACGTATTGCGCCGCTCTTAGACGCCCTGTCCGATCAGATGCACCGTGTTTCAATCGACAGCTTCCAACCGGAAACCCAGCGCTATGCGCTCAAGCGCGGCGTGGGCTACCTGAACGATATCCAAGGATTTCCTGACCCTGCGCTCTATCCCGATATTGCTGAGGCGGACTGCAGGCTGGTGGTTATGCACTCAGCGCAGCGGGATGGCATCGCCACCCGCACCGGTCACCTTCGACCCGAAGACGCGCTCGACGAGATTGTGCGGTTCTTCGAGGCGCGGGTTTCCGCCTTGCGACGGAGCGGGGTCGCTGCCGACCGGCTCATCCTCGATCCGGGGATGGGATTTTTCTTGAGCCCCGCACCGGAAACATCGCTGCACGTGCTGTCGAACCTTCAAAAGCTGAAGTCGGCGTTGGGGCTTCCGCTATTGGTCTCGGTGTCGCGGAAATCCTTCTTGGGCGCCACCGTTGGCCTTCCTGTAAAGGATCTGGGTCCAGCGAGCCTTGCGGCGGAACTTCACGCGATCGGCAATGGCGCTGACTACGTCCGCACCCACGCGCCTGGAGATCTGCGAAGCGCAATCACCTTCTCGGAAACCCTCGCGAAATTTCGCAGTCGCGACGCCAGAGACCGAGGGTTAGATCATGCCTAGCATTCACCTTCCGGCCGCCCGCTAGCGGACCCTGGTCAGGTTCCGCGAAGGTGGGCGCAGACATGCTGGGCTCGTCAGGATCAAACTGCACTATGAGGCGGCGGTTCATACCGCGCCAGGGGAGCGAATGGACAGCGAGGAGCCTCCGAACGTTCGGGTCGCCTGATCGGCGCAGAGCGACAGCCTACCTCTGACTGCCGCCAATCTTTGCAACAGAGCCCCGCCGACGATCCCGACGAACAAGCCGATCAGCACGAACCAGACGACCCCTAGTGCATCGGAGAGCTGATACAACGTGTAGGCGCTGATAAGGGCCAGCGGTGCGCCGATGAGAGCCCACCGCTCCCAGTCTGTGAGCAGTCGCCACGCGAGGCGCATGTCTCGTGCGAGGTTGGCCATGATGCTCACTCCCCCATCGGTCGGCCCTGTGGCAGCTCGCGGGCTCCCACAGCCGGGAACGGCTGGCCGTTGTTGTACTTGGCTTCCAGCCGCTCGACCTCGGCCAGCACGGCGTCGTTGACGAACTGGCTGAGCGTGCGCGCTCCCTCCGAGACCTGGGTGTGCAGGATCGCACCGCGCACGCGCGCCGTGTCGTCGGGGTGCTGGTAGAAGCTCACCTTGTGCCGGTACTTCGTCTTGTCGCTCGTTGAGCTGGTGGCGCGTGCCGGCTTCGGTGCCGCGGGCTGCGCGGCCGCCGGCACGACGTCGGGTTCGGGCGTCGCCGGCTGTGCCGGCTGTGCCGGCGGGGCGACCGGGCTCGATCCGGCGAGGCTGGACTTACGCGGGGCGGGACGGGTGCTCATGACGTGACTCCTTCGATGGCGGTCAGGTGGTCGGTGTAGATCGCGCCGAGCGCGGTCGCCTCGGCGCTCCCCCACTCGTCGAGGCCGCGAGCGGCCTCGGTGGCGTCGCTGATGACGACGCGCTTGGGGATCGGTGGCGTGAGCACGCGCAACTCGCGGGCTCCGGCGGCCGCGTGCAGCTCGTCGAGCCAGGTGCGGCCGCTGACGGTCTGCTCCTCGTGCTGGTTGACGATGACGCCTGCCACGCGCAGCGCGGGGTTGTAGTACTGGCGCACGTTGTCGATCGTGTCGAGGAGCTGCGCGAGCCCGTTGGCGCTGAACAGCTTGGAGTGGGTGACGATCGTCACGGCATCGGCGGCGGTGAGGCCGTTGATGGTGAGCTGGTCGAGGCTCGGTGCGCAGTCGATCAGGATCAGGTCGTAGTCGGCCGCCACGGCGGCCAGCGCCGCGCGCAGGCGACCTTCTCGGCCCGCTCCGGCGACCACGAGCTCGTCGCGCACGGAACCGAGGATCACGCCCGACGTCGGCACGACGTCGAGGCCGGGCCATACGCCGCGCACGATCACGTCTCGGATGCTCTCGGGCGCGCGTGAGCTGAGGGCGTCGGCAAGCCCTGCCTGGTCGTCTCCGACCGTCTCGGCGGCCGCGACTGAGGTCAGGTTGCCTTGCGGGTCGTTGTCGACGACGAGCACGCGCTGCCCGCGCAGCACGGCCGCGCGCGCGAGGTGGAACGTCGTCGTCGACTTACCGACGCCGCCCTTCTGGTTGCAGAGGGCGATGATTCGAGCGGTCACGGGTAATACCTCCAATAGTGCTAATAGTACTGTTGGGGGTGCGGTGCCAGCGAATCGGCACCGCACCCCTGGGTCGGTCAGAACGGCGTGCTGTCGGGCTCGTCCGCGCGGGCGGCCCGCTCGACGGTGACGCTCTGGCCGCGCAGGCTCACGCTCACCTCGTCGGCGCGCACCTCGTGCTGCATGCGGGTGCCCTGCTCGCCCTTGTACTCGGTGACGCGGTAGCGGCCCGAGAACGTCACGCGGATGTTCCCGCTGCGCTCGGCCGCCTCGATGAGGTTCACAGCCTGGTTGCCGCTCACGGCGACGTCGTAGCCGATGGTCGGGCCGTCGGTGTAGCTGCCGTCCTCCTGGCGCAGCCGGTCGCTGACGAGGACGCGGGCGTAGGTGTACGGCCCGTTGTCGCCCTCGCGCAGGGTCGGGGTCTCGGCCAGGTTGCCGGTGCGGGTGATGTAGCTCATGGTTTCCTCCTGTTGGATGGTGACTCTAATAGTACTGTTAGCGGTAATGGGGTTGCAAGGGGTCTTAGTTGTTCTCCTCCGATCGGTTGTCGGCGTCGATCGGCGGGTAGCCGATGAGGTCTCCGATCGCTGCTGCAAATGAGAGCGTCGCGCGCGCCTCGTGCTTCAGCGAGGTTGCGGCGTCGAGGTCTCCGGCCTGGGCCGTGTCGAGCGCGAGGTCTGTGGCCGTTGCGGCGGCCGCGAGGCAGGTGTCGCGCAGCTCGATCAGCCAGCCGCGCACCCTCTCCGGGGTGACGGCCCCGGTGGGCCGGGGGCACTTGCTGCGGATACTCTCGGGAAGTGCCGAGTAGCGGGCTGCGAGGTCTTGGACTGTGGCGTTCATGGGTTCTCCTTTCGGAGCGGCCCTAACGGTAATGGTACTATTAGGGCCGCTCGTGGTCACATGGGGCGGACGCGGCCGATGTACTCGCCGCCGGGGCCGTGGATGATGACGGGGGCGTTCACGTCGAGCTTGAGCAGGAATGCGCCCTCGGGGCGCAGGGGGTCGCCCTCGATGTGCAGCGTGGCGATCGTGGTTCCCTCGTCGTCGTCGAAGTCGACGCGACCGTAGTCGTCTGCCTCGGCGGGGCGCTGATATTCGTGGCCGGTGATGCCGTCGCGCACCCAGGGGTGCGGTTCGAGCCGGGCTCCGGTGTCGTACGGCGTGCCGGTGTGCTCGGTGATGTCGCTGTGGCTCACCTGGGCGATGACCGCTCCCTCGGGGCTGGCGATCGTGCAGTCGTTCATGGCGGTTTCCCTTCTCTCGTTCTAACTCTAATAGTACTATTACCGTTAGTGCATGTCAAGCATTTACGGCGGCGATGCGGTCGATCTGATCGGGCCGGAATCCCGACCAGTGATCTTCGCCGGTGCCGTCCTCGACGACGACGACGGGTGCCTCGGTGTATCCCAGCTCCTCGACCACGTACTCGCGTGCGGCGGTGTTCTCGCGGATGTCGACCTCGACGAACTCGACGCCCTTGCGGCCCATGACGTCCTTGGTCATCTTGCAGCGGATGCAGCTCGGGCCGGTGGTGTACACGGTGACTGTCAACATCTTGGAATCCTCCCATCCCCACGTTTTTTGCCGTGAAGGCGACTTGTCGCCGCTAGGGAGAGCCGGCCGGAGCACAAGCGACCGTGGAATACCGGAGCGGCCGAGCGCAGCGAAAGACGCGAGGATATGCCGCGAAAGCGCTTGTGCGGAGGCTGGCCGACCGTATGCTGCCGAAGGCTTCACGGCAAGAAAACGAGTGTGCCGTAGGCGCTCGGCCGCCGTAGGTGGCCGTCGATCAGCTCGGGCGCGCTCCGTCGCGCCTGAGCCGGGGGAGTGCGAGGGGCGCGGCCCTTCGCGCCGGGCGCAGCTCGGCTCGTTCATGGCTGATCCCACTCGAACAGCGTCGGCGCTGCTGGCGGCTGCGTGGGCTCGGGCCAGCGGGCCACCTGGGGGAGTCCGGCGGCTTCGCGGGTGTTGCACAGCTCCTCGAACGCGGCCGCGCGCTCGGCGTGCCAGCTCGCGGCCGCGTGGCCGGAGGGCCGCCGGCATCTGCCGGCGGCCGAGCCGCAGCGCGGGCAGGGGGCTTCGGCGGCGCAGGGCTCGACGGTGAAGTGCTGCCGCTTGCAGCTCTCGCAGCTCGTGAGCACGAGGGGCGCGCCCGTGGTGTCGATCATCTGGGGCCGGATGCGCAGGTACTCGTCGAGCGTCGCGGGCCGGGGCATGGGCTGGCGGCGCGTTCCGAGGTTGGCAAGGTCGGTCATGTCTGAATCCTGACTCTATGAGTACTAACAGTACTATTAGGGGTTACTATCCGAAAGCTCGCGCCCAGCAGTCGGGGTGCGTGCCGGATATCAGCAGCTCGCGGCGGGCGGGCTCGACGTCCGGCAGGACGTCCTGCACGGGGCGGCGGGCGGCCAGGGCTGCCGCCTGGCGGGCGGTCAGCTCGACGCGGCTCGATGCGCCGCAGAACATGCACGCCCTGGTCTCGATGGTGACGGTCTCGGTCATGGTGGGTTCCTCTCGCTCTCTACCTCTAATAGTACTATTGCCGTTACGATGTAGCAACGGCAATAGTACTATTCGGGTTAGGCTGCGTCGGCTGCCTCGGCGGGCTCGGTGATGGCGTCGGCCAGGGTGTGCGCGGCGCGCAGCACGTTTGCGGCGGTGGCCTTGATCGTCTCGGGTTCGCACTTGCTCCACCCGGCGATGTAGCCGACGCTGTAGGCGCTGGTGTCGAGTCCGAGGATGCCCGCGACGATGTAGGCGACGCTCTCGGCTTCGGTCTCTTTCACGCCGCGGTGCTCGACGTACTCGGCGTGATCTTCCTCGGCGTGCAGCTCGACGTGTGCGGCCTCGTGCAGGGCGGTCTTGGCGGCCTGGGCGGGGGAGAGGTCGGCGTCGATCACAACGCGCCGCGCCTCGGGGTCGGTGTAGCCGTTGGCAGCTCCATCGATGGGCTCGCGCTCGACCGTCCAGCCCTTGCCGGTGAGGTAATCCGCTACGGCGTCGAAGATGCCTGCGGGGTCGTTGCCGGTGAGCGGCTGCGCGAGGGTGCTGGGGTCGTCCGCCTCGGGGTCGATGGGGTCGGTCTGCGAGATGTCGAACACGGACACGGGGAAGAATCGCACGCGGCGCTGTTCTTTCTCCTCGCCGCTCTGCTCGTCCTCGACCGTCTCGCGCACGTCGCGGCCGCCGAAGATGCGGATGCCGCGCGATCCCTTGCGCACCTGGCGGCCGAGCTTCTGCCACGTGCGGTAACCGGCGACGCTGGTCGCCTCGGGCTTCTGCGCGAGGATCAGCAGCAGGTTGTTCAGGCTGTAGCGGTGGAACGCCTGCGCGAACGTGAGGAACCGCGACCAGGCTTCCGAGGTGCGCAGCTCCTCGACCTGTTCCGCGATCGTGGCGTGCAGCCCTTCGGCCTCGGCGCGACGCTCCTCGGGGCTCTTGGTGGTCTTGATCTTGCGGGCCATCTCACTACCTCCGGTGACGGTATTAGTACTATTAGG